>NZ_CP034868.1 GCF_005080965.1 Buchnera aphidicola (Macrosiphum gaurae)
TTGTTGTATAAATTTATTTTATGATTTTTTTTTATGTAAATTACACAAATTCTTATATTCAATATCTATCTTTTTTTTAAGACCCTTAGGACCTATTTTTGTTAATTCACTAGCAGTATAATAACTAATCAAAGCGTTCAAAATTTTTTTTCTAGCTGATCCTTCATCCAACTTTGATATGACCTTTATATCTAAAAGAGAAAAAAATATTTTTTTCTCACCCACCTTCAGTTTTTCTGATAACTCCATTTTGTTAGATAAATAATTATTTATTTTCGATTTTGGAATATTGCATAACATAAAAAACATAGGAGTTAAAAAAATTTTTTTAGGTATGTAATTACTAATGGATTTACTCTTAATTTTTTTACATTTAATAAAACCCATGGGTTCTAAAAATTCATTTATCAAACGTGAAGCACGAGTAATAGATTTATTACCAGAATCGGAAAAAGTAGACAATCCACATTCATCTGCTAATTTTTCAATAGAAGCCTCAACTAATTTAGAATTAATATTAAAATAATATAACATCGCAGGTACTATAGCCCTCATAGCACATGCTCGATGTTTATTTAATCGTCTGAATCTAGTTAAAATATTGCCAGTTTTAGGATCTATAGGCAATAAAGTGCTATTTAACTTGCTTCTAGCAACATCTATTTCTGATGCCTTTTTCATTGCATAACAAATAAATGCAGATCTTTTTTTCTCATTTTTAGACGGATTGAAAAATGGTTTTGGATTATATATATAATTTTTTCTAGGCACTAAATACACTTGATTAAAAGGGTAAAATATATTTTTTAAAAGAAGAATTTTGATAAATAATGTATATATTATACTAATCAGATAGTAAATATTTTTTAATATATAACATTAATACAAAAAAATTTCAAATTTTTGTTTTTTCAAATTAATGAAGAGTATGTTTTTTTTTGCTCATTTTATCAATATAAGCCATTCCAAAAGCAGATAAAACAAAAGTCAAATGAATTATAACACATAGCATGATTTTATTATCTAATATTTTTTCCGCTTCCATAAAAAGACGCAAAAGATGAACAGAAGATATCGCAACTATTGATGAAGCTACTTTATTTTTTATAGAATTTACATCCATAGTACCCATCCAACCTAATCTTTTTTGATTATCCTGTATGTCCATTTTAGAAATAAAGTTTTCATATCCAGAAAACATAACCATTACTAATAGACCCCCTACTAAAGCAATGTCAATTAATGATAACACGACTAAAACCAAACCTGATTCCGACATAGCTACAATATCTGGCATAATAAAAACAATTTGTTGAAAAAATTTTAACGTTAATAAAACAAATCCAAACGATAGACCTACGTACACAGGAAACATTAACCAACGAGAAGCATAAATAGTTTTTTCAATAATTCTTTCCATTTTTTTTCCTAAAATAATTTTTTAATGACAAATATTTTTTTAAATATAAATTAAATTTATAAATATATTTTTAGTAATACAAAAAGCTCAGATATTTTTAAAAATTTGATAAGTTGTTCTTGAAAAGAATTAAAATATATGTTAAGAATGTCTTTACTTTGTATAAATTATATTTATTCATAAAAAAAAATAAAAGTAAAGTATATATTCTCAAATATAAAAAAATATAAAAACATCAAAAATATAAGGAAGAAATTGATTTTATATTTGTAAATATATAAAAAAATTAACCTATCTACTATTTTAAGTATCGTTTTATGACATTAAGAAAATCTTACATACATAATCCCAATCCATGTTTTACACCACCCAAAAACAATAAACGCAGACCTTCTTTTATTTGTTACGCAATGAAAAGGGCATCAGAAATAGATGTTGCTCGATGTGAATTAAATTATATTTTACAAGTTAAAAATATTAAAATCGGGTTTCCCTTAAAAAGATTTAGAAGATTAAATGAACATCGTGCATGTGCGATGAGAGCTATGGTTTTAGCTATGATTTATCATTTTAATATTTCTTCTGATCTAGTTCAGGCATCTGTCGAACAATTATCTGATGAATGTGGTTTATCTACTCTATCTAAAGCAGGTAACAAATCTATCACCCGTGCTTCTAGATTAATTACTAATTTTATGGAACCCATGGGTTTTGTTACTTGCAAAAAAACATGGGATAAAATATTAGGTAATTACATGCCTAAAATAATCACACTTACGCCATTATTTTTCATGTTGTTCGGTGTTTCTGAAAAACAACTAATAAATGCTAAAAAACAACAATTAGGATGGATAAATAAAAATCTTACTAGTAAGGGCTTTAAACCCATAACTATGATTGATGCGAAAAGACGTTCTAAGGACACTCAAATTAAAAATATTTTCAAATACAGAATTTCTAAACATGCTTTTTATAAGAAAAAAAGAAATGCGCAACGGTTAATTTCATTAGATGAAAAGGAAGCTAGACAAACAATTCTACGTGCTTTAGTAGCTAAATATTCTATTAGTGAGCTAACAAAATTAGGTCCTAATGGATTAAAAAAACAAGTTAATATCAGTTATTATTATTTACGTAAAATAGCTACAAATACATATCCTGATAACTAAAAGTTTTTTAAAAAATTATTTTAAAATATGCGTTCATTCGTAGGAATACCCCTTTTTAAAATTTGTTTCAATCTTATTTTTTCCTGTTTTTTCTTAATTAAATAATTTTTATTCGATTTTTAATAAAAAAACTTTATTAAATTCAGTAATTTTTTTATTAAAAATAAAATAAATGCATGTTGTTTTTTTTGTTAAACGCTTCTTATGTAATAAATGCAAAATAACATTGTTTTAAACTTATATAAAAAGAATAAGTAAAACATATTAAAAAAAATAGCGAAATTTTTATATGTAAAAATTTCGCTATTTTTTTTACAAAATATCTCTTAAGATTTAAATTCTTTTCTTTTCATAAGAAAATCAGATATACCGTTTTCATAAGTTTCTATATCTAATAAATGCTTCATAGTTAAATCAATATTATCTAAATTATTCAACAAACAAAAACGTTGAAAATCATCTATTTTAAATAAAAAAACCATCCCGTTTACAGAAATTGTTTTATCTACTAAATTGACATTAAAATTAATACCCTTATTACCCCTTACAATATCAAAAAGAACACCCATTTCACTTTCGCTTAATGTGATTAAAAGAAGTTTATTATTAAAACTATTACTATAAAAGATATCAGCAAAACTAGGTGCAATTATTACTTTAAATCCATAATCTAATAAAGACCACACAGCATGCTCTCTTGATGATCCACAACCAAAATTACACCCTGTCAACAAAATACTAGCACCCCTGTAAATTTTTTTATTCAAAATAAATTGATCGTTTTCTATCATTTGATTTGTATCAAGGAAACGCCAGTCATGAAACAAAAATTTTCCAAAACCAACCCTATTTACTCTCTTTAAAAATTGTTTAGGAATAATTATATCAGTATCTATATTAGATACATCTAAAGGAACAACGACACCTGTATGACCAGTAAATTTAAACATTTTAATTACTCTCATTTATTGTCTAAATTTCTAACATCAAAAAATTTACCATATATTGCCGCAGCAGCAGCCATAATAGGACTTACTAAATGTGTTCTACCCCCCCTACCCTGACGACCTTCAAAATTTCGATTACTAGTAGATGCACAACGCTCTCTGTCATTTAATTTATCCTTATTCATACCTAAACACATGGAACAACCAGGCAAACGCCATTCAAATCCTGCATTAATAAATATTTTATCTAATCCTTCGTTTTCAGCTTCCCTCCTGACTAAACCTGAACCAGGAACAACAATAGCTTGAACATTTTTAGAAATTCTTTTATTTTTTAATATCTCTGAAGCTGCCCTTAAATCCTCTATTCTTCCATTAGTACAAGAACCAATAAAAACTTTATCAATAGTAACATCTGTTAAATAAGTGCCTATACCTAATCCCATATATTTGCAAGCAGATTTTGCTAAATCTTTTTTTGTTAAATTACTAAAAATATTAAAATCTGGTATTTTCTCATCAATTGAAATTACCTGATCAGGATTAGTACCCCAAGTAATTTGTGGCGAAAGATTTGATATATCTATATTTATAACTTTATCAAAAAAAGCACTTTCATCAGATTTTAAATTTTTCCAAAAATTTAATGCTCTCTCCCAAAACAATCCCTGGGGTACATACATTCTATTTTTTAAATATGTATACGTAATTTCATCTGGTGCTATTAAACCTGATTTTGCACCCATTTCAATTGCCATATTACAAATTGTCATTCTTTCTTCCATATTCATCTTTTTGATCGCACTTCCACAAAACTCAATTACATATCCAGTACCGCCTGATGATCCTAATTTCCCAATAATAAATAAAATTACATCTTTTGCAGTAATAAATTTTTTCATATCTCCTGTAATTTCTATTTTCATATTTTTAAAACGTTGTTGTTTCAATGTTTGAGTTGCAAGAACATGTTCTACTTCTGAAGTACCAATTCCAAAAGCTAATGCACCAAATGCACCATGAGTAGACGTATGAGAATCACCACATACAATTGTCATACCAGGTAAAGTCATACCCTGTTCAGGACCAATTACATGAACTATCCCCTGATTAGGATTTTTTATGTCATATAATGATATGTTAAATTCATTACAATTTTTAATTAATTGTTCCATCTGTATTTTTGCCATTGATCCAGATGCATTAATATCCTTGCTTTTTGTAGAAACATTATGATCCATGGTAGCAAAAGTTTTTTTAGGTTGCCTGACTTTTCGATTTTTATCTCGTAATGAATCAAAAGCTTGAGGTGATGTAACTTCATGTAGCAAATGTAAATCTATGTATAAAAGGCATGTATTATCTCCCTCTCTACAAATAATATGTGAATCATATATTTTATCATACAAGGTTTTTTTCATTTTATTCACCATTAACTAAAGAAGAAACAATAGCATCGCCCATTTCATTTGTTTTTAAAAAATAGTTATTTTGAGATATATCTAAAGTTCTATAACCTTTTTTTAATACACAACTTACAGCACGCTCAATTTTATCTGCTATCTGAATTAAATTCATTCCATATCTTAACAACATAGAAAGAGAAAGAATCTGAGCAATTGGATTAGCAATATTTTTACCTTCTATATCAGGTGCAGAACCACCTGCAGGCTCATATAAACCAAAGTTTTTTTCATTTAAACTAGCTGATGGTAACATTCCAATTGAACCAGTAATCATAGCGCATTCATCAGATATGATATCTCCAAAAAGATTAGAACATAACAAAACATCAAATTGATTAGGATCCTTTATAATTTGCATTGTAGCATTATCGATATATAAATGAGATAAATGAACATCTGGATATTTCTTAGAAACACTACTAACTACCTCTCTCCATAAAACAGAACTCTGAAGAACATTAGACTTATCTATAGAACAAACTTTTTTTCTTCTAGAACGAGCTAGATCAAAAGCTAAATTAGCAATACGTATAATCTCGTGCTCATAATAAATTTCTGTGTCAAAAGCATATTTCATATCATTTTTTTCAATATAACCCTTAGGTTCACCAAAATAAATTCCACCTGTTAATTCTCTAATGCACAATATATCAAAACCATTTTTTACAATATTAGAACGAAGGGGAGATAAACATGTGAGTTCTGGATATAACTTTGCTGGTCTTAAATTAGAAAAAAGATTGAAATGTTTTCTTAAGGGCAATAAAGAAGCTCTTTCAGGACGTTTTTCTATAGGAAGTTTATTCCATTTTTTACCGCCTACAGAACCAAATAAAATTGCATCAGAATTTTCACATCCTACTAATGTACTATGTGGCAAAGCAACACCTTCACGATCAATAGCTATACCACCAATATTAAATTCGTTTATTTCTAAAGATAAAAAAAACTTATCTTTTAAAACATTTAAAATTTTGTATGCTTCTCGCATAACTTCAGGACCTATTCCATCACCAGGTAATACTGCAATGCGGTATTTTTTCTTCATAAAAATATTTTTCTCTCAAATTAAATTAATTTAATAATTTTAAATATGTTTTATATTTTTTTTAAATTTTTTAATTTTTTATTAACTTGTTTTGCTTTCCATATATTATTTAATACATTAATCATTGCCTGAGCTGATGATTCAATAATATCAGTAGCTAAACCCATACCATGAAACTTTCGTTTTTCATATTCTACTAAAATATCTACTTGACCTAATGCATCTTTACCCTTACCTTTTGCTATAAGTTGAAATTTTTGTAATATTATAGGAAAACGCGTAATTCTATTTAATGCTTGATAAATAGCATCAACTGGACCATTTCTTGTTGTAGATGATTCCGTGTAAATTTTTTTTCCACATAATAATTTAACTGAAGCAGTAGACAAACCATTAGAAATAGATTGTACGCTAAAAAATTTCAGAGAAAAATGTTCTAATTCATCTTGTTGTTTATTAATAAATGCTAAGGCTTCTAAATCATAATCAAAAACTTGACCCTTTTTATCAGCTAAATCTAAAAAAGCAGTATAAAGCTCATCTATGTTATAATCACTTTTTTTATAACCCATTTCGTCCATGTAATATTTCACTGCAGCTCTACCAGATCGAGAAGTTAAATTAAGTTTTACTTCTTTTAAACCAATAGTACTAGGTTCCATAATTTCATAATTTTTTCTATTTTTTAAAACTCCGTCTTGATGAATACCAGAAGAATGGGCAAATGCATTACTACCTACTATAGCTTTATTAGATGGAATCGGCATATTACAAATTTGACTGACAATCTGACTGGTACGATAAATTTCTTTATGGTTTATATTAGTAAAAACACCTAAAATATCTTCTCTAACCTTTATAGCCATAATTACTTCTTCTAATGCGGTATTCCCAGCCCTTTCACCAATTCCATTTATAGTTCCTTCTATTTGTCTAGCACCTGCTTGTATGGCTGATATTGAGTTCCCTACAGCCATCCCCAAATCATCATGACAATGTACTGAAATTATAGATTTATGAATATTTGGTACACGATCAAATAAATTTTTAATAATAGAGGATAACTCGTTAGGTGTGGTATATCCTACTGTATCAGGAATATTAATTGTTTTTACACCTATTTTTATTAATGTTTCTACAATACGACATAAATTATCTATTGTAGTTCTACTTGCATCTTCACAAGAAAATTCAATATCATCTGTATAACGCAAAGCTCTCCTTACTGAAAAAATGGCCATATCTATTATTTCACCGAAATTTTTTTTTAGTTTAGATTTCATATGAAGGATAGAAGTAGCTAAAAAAAGATGGATTCGAAAAGAATTAGACAACGACATAGCTTCCCCAGCTGCGTCAATATCTTTTTCTACACAACGCGCTAAACTACATATTCGACTGTTTTTAATATGTTTAGATATAGTTTGAACTGATTTAAAATCTCCAGGTGATGAAATAGGAAATCCTATTTCCATAATATCTACCCCTGACTTTTCTAGCGCTAATGCGATTTGCAGTTTTTCTTTAACACTAAGACTTGCTTGTAATGCTTGCTCTCCATCACGAAGAGTTGTATCAAAAATAATAACTTTTGAATTCATAAAATTTTTCTCAAAATAGGGAGGGTGGTTATATGTTTTATACTAATAAAATAAATTTATACAACAA
>NZ_CP034869.1 GCF_005080965.1 Buchnera aphidicola (Macrosiphum gaurae)
TCAGACGTGTGCTCGTCCGATCTTATAAATTGAAAATTTTATATATTTTTTAAAAAAAGTTATCCACAATTTCTGTGTATAAGTTTAATAAAAAATATATAAAATTTTAAATTTTTTGGACCCTGAAAATAACGTAACATTATGTTTTTTATAATTTTTTTTTTTTTTTTAAACTTCTAATATACATGTTAATAACATGTTCATAAGTCTGGGGATAAGTTTTGTATATATGTATATAATATGTTTCTGAAATATAAAAATATTGCATAATAAAAAATAAAAAAGTACTAAAAGATAACTGATTAGTTAAAAATTAAGAATCCCTTATACCCTTCCCTTAAAAAAAAAAAAAAATATATTTATTATATATAAGGTTTTAATTATTATTATTGTTTTATATAAAGTAATTATTAGTATCATTTTATTTAACATATTTAATATATACTTAAATATATTGTGCACTTTTTTAGAAAAAAATAAAAACGATCATCTTGCTTTAATTTTTCAAATTAGTTACTATGAAAAAAACAAACAAAATTTTTTTGATTTAAAAGAGATGTGAATTAATGGCAATAGACCCATATGAAATTGAAGTAATTCAAAAAATGGCTAACTATCATCCTGATCCCACAAAAATTTTTAACCATCTTTGTGGATCAAGATCAGCAACATTATTGCTTGAAACAGCAGAAATTAATAAAAAAAACGATTTAGAAAGCATAATGATTGTTGATAGTGCAATGCGCATTTCTGCCATAAAAAACTTAGTTAGCATAACTGCTCTATCTGTTAACGGAGCAGAAATATTATCTGTTTTAAAGAAAAATCGTCATAAAAAATTAAAAATATTTGAAAAAGATAATAGTATTAACTTTATTTTTCCGTCTATAAAAAACAATCTTGATGAAGATGAAAAAATTTTCTCATTGTCAATATTTGATTCGTTTAGATTTATTATAAAAATTTTCAAAAATACGAAAAAAATCAGCAAGGCATTATTTTTTGGCGGACTGTTTTCTTATGATCTTATTTCTAATTTCGAATTGTTACCGAAATTAGAAAAAAATCAAAAATGTCCAGATTTTTGTTTTTATTTAGCAGAAACATTACTTATTTTAGATCATCAAAAAAAAACTTGTTTAATTCAAAGTAGTTTGTTTAGCAAAAATTTACATGAAAAAGAAAGAATCGAAAAAAGAACAGAACAAATAAAAAGAAAACTTAAAGAAAAATTTAATTTTATTTATGCGGATAAAATTAGTTCAAAAATTAAATTAACTTCGAACATGAGTGATTTTGAATATTCATCTATAATAAAAAAACTGCAAAAATTAATTCAAAAAGGTGAAATATTTCAAGTCGTACCATCTCGAAAATTTTTCTTACCCTGTAATAATTCATTAGCAGCTTATCAAGAATTAAAAAAAAGCAATCCTAGCCCCTACATGTTTTTTATGCAGGATGAAAATTTTATATTATTCGGAGCATCTCCAGAGAGTTCCTTAAAATATGATGAAAAAACAAGACAAATAGAACTATATCCCATAGCTGGTACTAGACCTAGGGGTAGAAAAAAAGATGGGACTCTAGATTTAGATTTAGATAGTAGAATAGAACTTGAAATGAGGACTAATCATAAAGAATTAGCCGAACATTTAATGCTTGTAGACTTAGCGCGAAACGATCTTGCGCGTATTTGTGAACCAGGGTCTAGATATGTTTCAGATTTAGTTAAAGTAGATAAGTATTCTCATGTAATGCATTTAGTTTCTAAGGTAGTAGGAAAATTAAAAAATAGATTAGATGCTCTTCATGCATATTCAGCTTGTATGAATATGGGAACATTAACTGGAGCACCCAAGGTACGTGCAATGCAACTGATTGCTGAATATGAAAAAGAATGCAGAGGAAGCTATGGTGGTGCTATAGGCTATTTTACTGATTTAGGAAATTTAGACACCTGTATAACAATACGATCAGCTTATGTAGAAAATAATATTGCAACCATTCAGGCAGGGGCTGGTGTTGTTTTTAATTCAATACCAGAAGATGAAGTTAAGGAGAGTTTAAATAAAGCAAAAGCTGTAATAAATGCTATAAAAAAAGCACATTCCATAACGGGGTTTTTTTAAAAATGGCAAATATTTTACTTTTAGATAACATAGATTCATTTACTTATAATCTTGTTGAACAACTTAGAAACCAAAAAAATAACGTTTTAATTTATCGCAACACAGTAGATATAAATATTATTTTACAGTCTCTTAAAAAATTAAAAAACCCCATTTTAATGCTATCACCTGGTCCTAGTTTGCCTAAAAATGCTGGGTGTATGTTAGATTTAATAAAAAAAGTTAAAGGACATATCCCTATAATAGGAATTTGTTTAGGTCATCAGGCAATAGTAGAAGCTTATGGGGGGATTATTGGATATGCAGGTGAGATATTTCATGGCAAAGCATCATTAATCAACCATGATGATTTAGAGATGTTTAAAGGCATAGCTCAACCATTACCCGTTGCCCGATATCATTCATTAGTCTGCAACAAAATACCCCAAAATTTTGTAATTAATTCTTATTTTGAAAAAATGATTATGTCTGTAAGAAATAACTTGGATCGAGTATGTGGCTTTCAATTTCATCCCGAATCTATTTTAACAACTTGTGGAGATGAAATATTAGAAAGGATTATTAGTTGGGCATCCATAAAATACATTAAGAAATAAAAAATATTTTATTAAAAATATCATCGTTAAAATTTCTATACCCTAAGAATCATGATTGAACAACTAAATATATTTGAAAACAAAAAAAATATAATAATACACGTAATGTACTTTTAAAATATAACAATAAACCTACATCATTAAAAAATAATAATAAAAAAGAATTAATATATTTTGAATAAGGAAGAAAAATTATAGAAAATACATTGAACACCCACCCGATCAAAAAACTAAATTTTTAAAGTTACTGTATTATATGTATGAAAATTCGTTTATTATTTTAAAATAATACACACATAAGGCATTAGCTTTTAATAAATTCAAAATTATCAAAAATCTCCTCACACATACATTTCTCTAATAAGTTTTTTAAATCGTAACCCGATATTCAAGAAACTATATATCTGAAAATATTTAACAATAAAAAATATATAAAATTTT